>NZ_CP062157.2:0-38377 GCF_015377145.2 Pseudomonas lundensis | reverse complement strand
GTGTTGCTCAAGATCTTGGCGCTTCAGCCTTCTCAGATAAGCTGTCTACAGCTCCTAATACCAGCCTCAATGAGCATATGACGCCCCTTGGCGTCTGATCATCATTATCCATAACCTGCAACATCCACATAACATATGCGTGGATTTCAGCGATGGTATCGCCGTTGGTCGCACCTATCAAAGGGTTTCCGTTCTGCGTCATCTCGACTTAATCCGTTTCTTACCATTACGGCGCATTCTACTGATAGCCCACCGATCTGGATATATATACAGTGATGGCAATGTGAGCTATGCCCGCATCATGGCTAAAAAAGACCGCCTAGAGCTTCCGGCTCCCAGTTCATGATGATCAGCTCACCTGTCACCTCAGCCTTACCCTGCCGCTGATTTGTGGTCGTATATCGAATATCTGTTGTCTCAAAATGGAACCCTTGAAACACCCGCCGAATGTCCGGGTGATCGTTGATGCTAACCATCACTTTGCCTTTGCAGCGCCGCATAAAATCAGCCATGCGCTCGTAGTTATCAAAGGTGAAGTCGACGCCATAACCAGCCGTTTGCCAGTAAGGCGGGTCCATGTAATGAAACGTATGCGGCCGGTCGTAGCGCTCAGCGCACTCAAGCCAAGGCAGGTTTTCAACGTAGGTCCCTGACAGGCGCTGCCATGCAGCAGACAGGTTTTCTTCAATGCGAAGCAGGTTGATTGCAGGTGCGGTGGTGGCGGTACCGAAGCTCTGACCTGAGACCTTGCCACCGAAGGCATGGTGCTGCAGGTAAAAGAAACGGGCGGCGCGCTGGATGTCGGTCAGGGTTTCCGGGCGGGTCATTTTTTGCCACTCGAATATCTGCCGTGAACTGAGTGCCCATTTGAATTGCCGCACGAATTCTTCCAGGTGGTTCTGCACCACGCGGTACAGGGTCACCAGATCGCCGTTGATGTCGTTGAGCACTTCGACTGGAGCAGGCTGAGGGCGCAGAAAATAGAGCGCCCCGCCCCCGGCGAAGACTTCGACATAGCATTCGTGGGGCGGGAACAGAGGAATGAGGCGGTCGGCCAGACGGCGTTTACCGCCCATCCAAGGGATGATAGGTGAAGACATATTTTGCAAGACCTTTTGCTGTATGAATAAACAGGTGCTAGGCTCGCTCCGCTTTGTGCACGGAGCGGGAGCCATGGCTGGGCTTGCAGGACTGTTCTGCGGGTTTGGTGGCCGGGCTGGATGTTGACGCACCCAGCCCGGCCGCTCCTTTTATTTCGTGCGTGAGACTTCTTTGGCGTAGGCCTGACAGGCCTGCAGCGCGATCAGTCCTTGATCGCCGTCGCCGGTGATTCTGATAATTCGTTGAGCATGCGCTCGGTCAAGTTGGGCTCTTGCGGTTCCATAAACCACGCCGCAGGGGCTGGTGGTGGCTTGCATTCCGTTACTACCAGTTGCGCCGGTGGTGTCGAGTAGGACTGACAGCCGCAGGTCAGCAGTAGCAAGGCGATCACGCAGGCGTTCCTGTTTAGTTTTCTCATCGGTAAGGACTCGGTAATGGGCTTGATCGCTGGCTGCCAGCCACTGCTCTAGGGCGAATCGCTTACCCTGCTCGGCCAGAATTTGCGCGGAGTTGGCATTGGCCAGATTGGTGCGCTCAGTTTGGTGGTCGGCTTCTTTGGCGGCTAACTGCTGACCGTAGGTATTGGCCTGCCACTTCCATGCGGCCCAAGCACTGCCAGCCATGAGGCAGAGCATCACCAGCAATGCCCCGCCCCACTTCACCGCATCGAGCTTCACGCCAACACCTTCAACGCCCGGGCGTACAGCGCCTGACGATCTGCTGCGCCGTTTTGGCCACCGTTGATGCGTTGCGTGATCTTGTCGAACTGACCCGCGTCGGCCAAGGTGTTGAGCCCTCTACTCGCCCAAAACCACGCTGCTGACATGCAGGCATGCTGCGGCTTTTCCAGCAGTTCGGGATGGTTGACCAGGTCAAGGGCCAGCGCTTCGCCGCATGTGATGTAGTTGGCGCGGCCAGTGATCTGGATCAGGCCACGGCCGCGAAACTTTTGTCCGTCGCCGTCCGCCTCGGGCGTATTGCCCAAGCGCTTGGCGAGTGAGCCGGTGTCGTATTTGCTCAGGTACTGATCGCTGCCCAATTCGCGCACGTAGCGAAACTGGCCGGACTCGTGACCGATCTGGGCGATGAAGGCTGCGACGCGTTTCGTCCCGATGATCTGGAAGCGAACCATCGCAGTGTTCAGGACCGGCACAAAAACACCGGCTGATTGGCCAGCGTTGGGGAGGATCTGCAGGAGTTGCTGCTGGGTGATCGACATAGGTACGCCCTAATGAAAAACCCGCACAAGGCGGGTTGGTGTGGGATTAATCAGCTTGTAGTTGCACGACTTTTAACGGGGCTTTGGGCTTCTTGCCTTTGGCCTTAGCTTTGCCTTTCTTGCCGCCATTGCATTCGACAGTGGTGCTCCAGCCGCTTTGGGTGAACACCTGCTCCACCGAGTCCACCAGGTACTCGCCATCGAGCCCGACCTTGAAGCCTTGGGCATTGATGGTGCGTTCAGCAAACAGGTCAGTACGACCGGGCATTTCCAGACGTACTGCGGCGGTCGAGCGGTTGAACGCGGCCAGCCGCGCTTTGGCGGCCTGCTCGGCGGCGGATTTGTTGGGGTAAATGTGGCGGTCTGTGTGAACGGGCGGTAGACCGTCCGGGGCTTCGTCGTTGTCCAAGGTGACGATGGCCAACTTGCCGGTTTTCTTATCCTGATGCTTGGTGCTGACCGCCTTATGGGCGCTGCGATCACCCAGCCGGAACTGCCACCGGCTGACGTCGCTACGTGTCAGGGTGATGGTGCCCAAGGCTTTGCCGGTCGCACTCTGACCGCCTTGGCGCTGCATCACCAGCAGCTTGCCGTCCGCCACTTTTGCGGTGCAGTCGAACTGCTTGGAGAGTCGGGTGATGAAGTTGAAGTCGGATTCGCCGAGCTGGTCAGCACGCGGCACTACCGTGTCGACCGGGCACACCGGCGACCAGCCGTTGCGTGCCGCCACGTCCTTGACGATGCTGGCCAGACTCACCCCTTCCCAACTGCCGCTGCGCGTGGTCTTGCCGCTGCCACGCATGTCGCTGGCTTTGCCCCGGATCACCAGCGTATCGGGCGGGCCGGACAACTCGACCTCGTCCACGGTGTAGCGTCCGAGGCGGGTTAATGCGGTGCCGCTGTAGCCGAGGAATACTTCGATACTCGCTCCACGACTTGGCAATGACACGGCGCTATCACGGTCATCGATGCGAAGTTCAAAGTCGTCGGACTCCATCCCGGGTTTATCAGTGGTGCGCAGCAACAGAAGGCGGTCGTTTATCAGCGCGGTGATGTCGGCGCCGTCTGCGACGATGCGAAAGGTCGGGGTCATTAGGTGAATTCCGAACAATAGAAAGCCCGCGCGATGGCGGGCCGAGTGGTTGAGCGTTACGCGTAACGAAACGCGGTTAATTCCAGAGCATCACCACTTCATCACTCGGCGCGGGCAAATCCGGCAGGTGAATCACTAGCCCAGCCTTGAACGGCTGAACCTGTTCGGCCAGCCCTTGGTTGGCATCGAGCACGGCTTCTACCGTGCCATTGAGGTGGCCGTAGTAGTTCTGGCAAATGGTGTCGAGTACGTCGCCGCTAGCCGTTCTGCAGGTCGTCGCCATAGCGCACAAACTCCAAGGTAAAGCCCTGTTTACGCGGGATGCCGCCTTGCAGCAGGGCGCTTTGTTCTTCTTCGATGTTTTTCAAACACCAGTTGCCCAGCACGTCGCCGTAGCCGGTGGTCAGGCCCAGCGGTTGAAGTTGGGCGCCGATGCTGCGCAGGGTGTCGAGTTGTTTGATGCCGCCTTTGAACCCGCCAAAAATCGCACCCGTGAGGGTGATGCGTTCTTCGCCCATGCCCACGGCTTGCTGCGCCGGGCGACGGTTCAGGCGCTCTTGTGAAGCCCAGCGGTATTCGCTGGAGCGCTTGAGTTCGTCGAAGGCGGCGGTGTCCAGGTTGAAGTAGAACGGTGTCGATCCGGGCTTGAGCGGTTGCATGATCAGCAGATGCGGGAACGGTTTTACCGCTTCGGCGGCCGGGGTCGCGTCTGCGCCCAGCGCGCCGGTGGGCACGATGTTGGCCAGTGACGGGCTGACTTTGCCTGCGATTTTGTTGATCGCAGTCGCGGCCTTGCCCGCCTGCTCTTTCAGCACGCCGAGGCGTTCCTCAATTTGCGAGGCCGCCCGGGTGGCTTTGTTGTAGGTGGCCACCACCGCGCCGACCTTGGCCTGCGCGGCGTTGACCCCACGCATCAGCCGTTGCACCTTGGCCCCGACCGCAGGGCCAATGAACGGCAAGTCGCTCAGTTCGGAGGCGGCGCCGCTGATTTCTCCAATGGCGCCGTTCACTGGCCCAAGCATGCCGTCCAGGCTACGACGCCCGGTTTCCCCGGCCGCCGTCAGGTACTTCAACCCCGACTGCAGTTGTTCCATGTAGGCCATGGCTTGCCCCTTCTGTTTAAAGATGCGGTTGGTCGTACAGATTCCGGCTCGACATCTGCTGGTTGATTTGCTCGATCTGACGTTGCAGGTGCGGCTGTAGCTCCCGGGCCAGTGCGGCCGGGTCTTTCACGTCGCCTTGCACGGTGATGGACAGCGCCGCATTGACGTCGATCTTCTGATCGATCTTCGGCGGTTCGACCTTGAGCACCGGCTCCGCTTTGGGCGGCATGGCCAGCGGCCCGGCAGGTGCCGTGGCGGCGAACGAGCGCACCACGTCGCCCATGTTTACTGTACCGGGCAGCTCGCGTGATGCGCTGGCACCGAGTGAGCCCTCAGGCGGCAGCGACTTGGGCCGTACCAGGTCCGCGCCCGGGAAGCGCGGTTTGTTAGCAAAGTGCGGTAACAGGAACGGGTTTTTCGAGTCCGGATCAGCCGGGTCATACGACACCGGTTTGACCACCGGCGCCGGTGATGCTGTCGGCGGCGGCAACGAATCCGGGCGCACCAGGTCCGCACCGGGAAAGCGCGGTTTGTTGGCAAAGTGCGGCAACAGGAACGGGTTTTTCGAGTCCGGATCAGTCGGGTCATATGACACCGGCTTGACCACCGGCGCCAGTGGCTCGCCTGCCGCTTTGGCTTCGGGCTTCTGCGGCTCGGCGGTTTTTTCATCGTCCGACCCGAACCACGATTTACCGAGGCTGCCCCCGATGGATTCCCCGCCCATGCTGCCGAGGATGCCGCCGATCAAGCCACCGACCGCCGTGCCCAAAATCGGCACCACAGAACCGATGGCCGCACCGGCCGCAGCCCCTGCCAGCGCACCGGCCATGTTGCCCGCAGCGGCGCCGTAGCCTTCGGCCTTTTCGTCCTTGGTTTCGGCGTTCTGGTAGGTGTCGGCCGCACGCAGGACGCCTTCAAACAGCGCAGCACCAGGAACCGCTTTACCTGCTTTGCCAATCAACCCCATGGCGCGCGCCGCCCGCCCCGGCGGTACAGGTGGAACGGGCGGCACTGGCGGACGCGGCGGCCGAGGCCCACCACCACCACCACCACCACCACCACCACCACCCGCACGGCGGCGGCCGTTGCGATTGCCACCGCCGCGACGTCGACCGCCACGACCACCGGCGCCGCCTCCACCGCCTCCACCGCCACCCATGGCGGCGGCGTTGACCACAAACACCTTTTGCGGCCCCGAGTCTTCGCCGCCGTCTTCGTCGTTTTTCGCTTCGCGGAATACATCCAGCAGCTTGAGCCCGGTATCGATCGGGTCAAAGCCTTTACTCTCGCCGCCTTCCTCGCTGTCGCCGTCATCGTCCTTTTTGCCACCGAAGGCTTTCAGGCCGATTTCCGCGAGGGCCAACACCTTGGAGCCCTTGCCGCCTTCCTTGTCGTCACCATCACCGGCGTTGGTCACAAAGACCTTTTGCACGCCCTTGGCATCCCGTCCGCCCATGGCGCCGCGTGCGAGGTTGAACAGGCCCTTGCCGATCTTGAACGAGCCCAGCAGCCCTTGCAGGGTCAGCGCTCCACCGGCCAACACCGTCAGCCCCATGGCCAACCCGGGCGTGCGGTCGCTGAGCGAGGTGATGCCCTTGGCCACACTGGTCAGCCCTTCGGCCACGCCGTCGGTGATCGGCCGGATCGCATCGCCCACCGAGCGCATGGCGTCGTCCATCGACTGGGCCATTTCCTTCCATTTTTGCGACGAGGTTTCGCGGCGCTCAGCCAAGTTCTTGTCGAGGATGCCGGTGGCGTCCCGGGATTCACGCTTGAGCTGGCCGTACAGTTCCTTGTTCTGCATGTAGGCCGTGAGCGCGGCCTTGACCTGCATGTCCGCGAAAATATCGCCGGTTCGCAGTGCCTGTTCAAGCGAAGCCATCATGGCCTTGGCTTTTTCCGGGTTGGACTCCTTGCTTATTTTTGCCGTTGCTTCGGCCATTTCAGCGGCGCGTTTTGGATCAGTCTTCTGAATATACTTTTGTGCGAGGGCAAAGCTAGATTCCAGCGTAGACATGCCCTGCTGAATGCCAGACTCCAGTGAGCCTTGGTAATCAATACCTACCTTGGCGTAAGACTCAACAGTTTGCGAAGAACCAATTTTCCCCATCCAGTTCTTGAGGTTGTTAGCCGCCTCATCGGAGCTACCTGCGGTCTTCATCTGTACTTGCAACATTGCGCCCAGTTGGGTCACGGCATCCATACCAGTGATCCGCAAATTCCCCATGTTGGCCAGCAACTCAGGGAACCACTTGGCCATGTCGCTGGCCTCGAAACTGCCCGCCTGCCCTTGGAAGGCGATGGCCTCAAGCGCTTGCTGCATTTCCTTGGCGCTGGTGATGTTGGCGTTCTGCCCCAGGGCGTTGATCATCTTCGCGGTTTCGCCGCCGTCCGAGCCCTGCCCGATCACGAACTTGGCCGCGACCGGCGCGTATTCCATGGCCTTGGCCAAGTCCATACCGGCACCCACCAGCTCGTTGACCACGGTGGCCACCTCGTTACGGGCCATGCCGGTGTCACGTGAGGTGTCGATGATGGTGCGCGACATCTGCTTTTCTTCGGGGGCATTGGCGATGCCCGCCTTGATCGCGATGTCGCGGATGATGGCGTTGTAATCGGCGCTGACTTTGGTCGGCACCGCCAGTGCTGCCGCCCCCACCGCTGCCCGGCCAACCGTGCTTTTGACACTGGCCCGGCCTTCGTTGAGTTGTGCATGGCCCTGGGCTTTCAGATCCGCCTGCCGCGCCGTACGGCCGAGCATTTGATAGGCCCGGTCGAGTCGCCCGACCTCGATCCCCTGCTTGCGCAAACTGTCGAGATTGGCATTGAGTTTGTTCCGCAGCGCGTATGCCCCGGCCGAACCGCTGTCGTAGGCCTTTTTCCATTCGTTGCGCAGGCGGATGGTGTCACCGATCTGGCGTTGCATGACCCGGGCCTTGGCCCCGGTCGCTTCCAGCTTCTTGATCCGGCTATCAACGTCCTTGAACGCTGAGCCCACGGAGGAACTGACCGCCCCGCCGATCACCAGCCCGAGCGCGAGTTTGTTTGCCATCTGTTCGCCCTGCCCTGTGGTTGCGCGTCAGGCGGCTCAATCCGTGAGCCACCAGACCATTTCCGAAAACGGCATGGCCATGATCTCGGCGGCGGAAAAACTCGTTTCTGCCGCCAAGCGCTTGGCCAGTTGTTTAAGGGTTGCGGGGTTACAGTTCGCCTTCGTCGACCATACGAAAATAGCCTTCCTGCACGCGGCTGTAGTCCACCACCTTGAGCCCCTCCAGATCGCCGGGCGGGATTTCGGTCAGGCTGGAGAACAGTTGCAATTCGCGCTTTTCAGCATCGCCGCCCGAGACCGCGCCCGCTGCCCGCACATCGCGAACGGTCGGCGCGCGCATGACCACCTTGTCGGTTTTGACATGGTTAAGTTCAGTTGGGTAACGCAGGGTGATGGTGACGCCTTCGTCGGTCAGGGTGAGCCAGGACGGGAGTTTCTTTTCAGTATTGATAGTCATGCGGGAATTCCTTAAAGGCCCAGGGCGCTGCGTACATCTGCCATTTGGTCGACGCCATCAATTACGCGCACGCAATTGACCATGTCGATTTCGTACATCACACGACCGTCCACTTCCAACTTGTAATATTGGAGGGCCATCGCGTACTTGTTCTCGGCCTTATCGCCGGGTTTCCAGTCGCCCATGTCCAGTTCTTTGAGCATGCCGCGCATCGTCGCGATCACGGGGGTGACCTTGCCACCCAGACCTTTAAAAGCTCCGCGAAACACGGCATTGCAGCTGGTCTGATCAGCAAGACCGAAGTACTTCATGGATTCGCGGCGGACGCCGGTCGTGACGAAACTGGACTCCAGTTTCTCCAGCCCCATGTCCATCTCAATCTCGCCACCCATGCCGCCGCCCCGGAACGAGTCGGTTTTAACGGTCAACTTGGGCAGGGTCACGGACGGCACATCACCGGAAAAACTGATCCCGCCCAAAAACAGGTTGGTATCAAAAAGCACTTGAGGAATCATTGAGCGGCCTCCTTAGGCGGCGGTGTCCACGACTTCAGTCAGACCCTGATTGGTCACTTGAACGAGGAAGTTCGGGTTTTCAGCAGGCGGGACGTCCGTGAAGCGGATGTTCCAGTAAATTTTGCCCTGCTCCAGCTGGCTGGCCGTGTTCATCTCAGGGTCCGCATACACCTCGAAATACAGCACCGCGCCGAGGTTTTTCAAATCCCGCATGAACGCATCCAGACCATCTGTAACGTTCTTTACGTAGGTCTTGTTGATCGGAAGATCGACCGCCCATTTATGTCCGGCCTGAATCGCGTCCATCACGATGTCGACGGTGCGCACCCGTGTCACAAACGACCATTTCGAATCAGATGACAGCGTACGGTTGCCCCACAGCCGGTAGCCGCCGTCGCGAATGATGGTGGCAATATTGGCGTTGTTGAGCAGGTTGGCGCGGCAGGTTTCATCACCTTCCAGAAACTCAATCGGGCGCGTGGTGCCGGTGATGCCGACAAATTCCTTGTTCGACGGCGAGGCCCAGAAGCCGTACTCGGTGTCAGTCCAGGCGAACAGGCCAGCGGTGAACGCAGAGGCCGGGGCGTCGATGGTTTTGCTGGTGACCGTGTCCCATTGCTGAACGCCCGGATCGACCATGTAAATGCGCTTGCTGCCGAACTCCTGCGCGTAGGCCAGCACCGCCTCGTCGGTGGTGTTGGGGCCGTCGACGATGGCGATGGCGCGCAACTTGCCCGCCAGTGCATCCATAGCCGTGGCCACCGCTTGCGTGGCGGAATGCTTGGGCGCGATCAACAGCCGCGGCTGGGCGTTGAAACGGCTTTTGCCGTCGAGCAAGGCTTGCAGGCCGGTACGCTGGCCCGAGGCCAAAACACCGCCGATGATGGCCGAGGTTTGCAGCGCTTCGTCTTCCAACTTGGCCACGCCGCACGCGACGATCACGGCCTTGGCTTTCAAGAAAACCGCCTTGGCCGCACGGGTAATGGCCGAGTCTTCACCAAACGCGGCGATGGCTTCGCGCTCGCTGGTCAGCAGCACCAGGTCATTGGGTTTGGCCGATGCGGCCGGGCTGACGGTGTAGGTGTCGCAAAGGCCGATGATCGAGGTCGACGGCAGCGCAATGGTGCGCGCGCCGGTGTCGACCAGCGTTACGGTAACGCCGTGAAAACGGCTGGCTGTGCTCATACAGGTACTCTCCAGAAACAACAAAGCCCCGCAGGGCGAGGCTTGTGTGGGTCAAACGGTGGATACAAAAACGCCCCGGGGTGCGGGGCGTCAGGCAAGGTAGTCAGCCAACCAGTCCGGCTCGACCGGGCGCCGGGTGGCGTCCGGAAACGCCTCGGATTCGGGCCAGTCGCGCAGGTCCATGCGAAAGCCTTGCAACGCCCGGTATTGATCGGCGTCAAGCGTGGTCGGCCGACCGGCTTCGGTTTCATCCCGATGGCGAACGATCAGTGTGTCGGTGCTCAGCAGCAGCCGGTCACGCCATTGGCGCTGTCCGGCGGCTTGCTGGGTAAGGCTGGGTGGCGGCCGGTCAACCAGACACGGCACACCGTCCTCGTCCAGGGCCACGACCTTGCCTGCCGCCGACGCGTGGGACAGTTCCAGGTACAACGCCTCGCTCAGTTCCAGCAGCTCGTGCTCAGGCGGCAGTTTACAGCCCGGGTTGGGCACGCTGATCAAGGGCGGTATGGCGTCCGGATCGGGCATTTCAATGTTCGGCGCCGACGCACTGAGGTTGTCGGCATCCGGCGACCAGTCCGGGTCCGGCACGTACACCACAGGCGGCGTCCACTCGGGATCGACCACGTCGATGCGACGTGGACCAAACACCGAATCACAGTAGAAATTCAACTGCGTGCGGTGCAGGTAATAGGTGTCAGTCTTCAATTTCCCCACGCCTCCCAATAACACGGCCCTACGCCGTCGTTGCCGTTAACCAGTGTGAACCCTTGGCGGGTCACGTCTTTGACGCCGTAGTTACCCACCGCGCTGGGCTTCATCTCGGCCTGTTGCATAAAGTGGACGCCGAACACCGCGTTCGGGAAGGTCATCGGCAGCGGCACCGCCACGGACGAATCCTGCCCGACACTGTTGGTCACCCCCCACATACGCATCAGTCCGGTGTCAGCGCATCGCCACCAACCGGTCACCGCTGCACTGCCCGTGTTTTTCGGGGCGTTGCCCGAGTGCCACACGGTGTAGGCATTGGCGCCCATCGAGAGCCCGCCGACCTTGAACTGGTTGTCCGTGTCCAGACCAAAGTAGGCCCCGAAAATCCCTTTGCGATGAAACAGCATCACCGCCGAGGCCGCGTTGTTGGCCTCGTTGTGCACTTCCAGCGAGCCGGTTTCGCTGGTCATGGACGCGATATACGGCGAATTCCCAGAACCGCAATGCAGGTTGGAACCGCTGGCCAACGACTGGTTGACCTTGAGGTACTGCGCAGGCGGGTACTTGGACACGTCCCACAACGCGCCGCGCCCGTTGAACACGTCGCCGGTGGCAAAGTCGGCCGAAAAGATCTCTTTCGACTCACTGCCGTAATAGCCGATGTAGCGCAGACGCTGTCGGTAGACATTCAGTGAGCCGATGCCCTCTTCGGACCTAAAGCTAATCGAAGGGCTACTGGTGGTCAGGCCCGCAAGGGTCAGCGGGCCGGTCATGGTGTCGCCGGTGTTGCGTACGCGCTTGGCCAGTTCTTCGTTGATGGCCGTGGCGAAGTTCGGGTTATTGCCCAGCGCGGCCGCCAGTTCATTGAGCGTGTTCAGCGCTTCCGGGGAGGAACCCACCAGCGCGGTAATCGCGTTCTCGACCAGCTGGGCCGTCTGAGTTTTGGTGTAGGCGTCCCCGATGCGGTAGCCCGCCAGCGTGGTCGCGTTGTCGGCCTTGGTCGCCAGTGCGGCCGTGACCGCTGCCGCGTCCGCTTTGGACGCCGGGTTGAAATTGCCGGTGTTCCAGAACGTCGAAGGCGGATAGGTGACCACGTCCCACAAGGCGCCGCGAGCGTTGGCCACGTTCCCGCTGTTGAAGTCCAGCGAGAACAGTTGTTTGGATTGCGACCCGTAATAGCCGATGTAGCGCAACACGCCTTTGTTCAGGCTGAACCCGCCAATACCGGAGGCATCGCGAAAGCTGAGCGAGGGCGATACATCAGTGCCATTGCCGAGGGTCAGCCCCCCCGACATCTCATCGCCTTCGCGGGACACTTTGCGCGACAAGGCATTGATGATGGTGTTGGCAAAGTTTGGATCACCGCCCAAGGCGTCGGCCAGTTCTTTCAAGGTGTCCAGCGCACCTGGCGCACCGCTGATCAGCGAGGCAACCAGCGCCTGAACGAAAGCCGTGTTGGCCAACTGCTGACTGTTGCTGGTCAACGGCGCCGTGGGTGCTTTCGGGGTGCCGGTCAGCACCGGGCTGTCGAGCGGCGCTTTCACCTGCAGCAAGTCATTGACTTGCGTTTTGGTGTAAGCGTCCTTGATCCCGTTATCGGCCAGTGTCTCGGGGTTGCTGCCCTCGATCACCACGCCGCGTTTGTCGATCAGCACCTTGGTGTAACTGCCGGGCTTGCGCGTCGGCGGCAACACTTCAATGATGCGGTCGTCCACGTACTGCCGGGTCGCCAGTACCACGCTCGGGTCGATCTTGAGCGTGACGTTGGCGGCGCTGCTGACGATGAAGTTAATGCGCACCACTTGGGTCTTGCCGGAGCCCTGTGCCAGCTCCGGTTTAAAGCTGGGCGCACAGTTGGCCACCGCCACCAGATCGCCGTCCGCGTCGTACAGGCCGATTTCACGAATCCACCAGCCGCCGACGTTTTCCGGGATCACCTGCTCGGCAATGATCACGTTGGTGTTTTTCGGGTCGATCTTGACCTGATTCAGCGGCGCGCGGCGGCGCTCGTTGATCAGCTTGGTTTGCGCCCGGTTGGGCTGCGGGTCGGCACCGTTGGCATCGCCCACGCCCATCTGAGAGAACGTCCACGGGATGTTCATCGCGTCGGCGTTGGCCTGCTTGGCCTCGCCCACGGCCGTGAGGATCGCCATAAACTGGCTGCTTTGATCAATCATGAGTACACGTCCAGGTATTCGGTTTGATGTTCGCGGCCCGCCGGGCCGTAATGCCCCGTGACCTCGATGTCGCGCGGTGCCGGTGGGTACACGTCGATCACCTCGCCCTCGTACAGGCAGGAAAAGACGTTGAGCTGGCCCGTGCTTTCAAGGCTGATCACCAGTTCGGTCAGCGTGCGGCTGAGCGGTTTGGCATCATCGATCAGGGCTGTCAGCTCGCGGTACATTTCCTCGGTGATGCCGGTATCCAGCACACCGACCTTGAGCCCGAACGTGCCCGGCACGCCCAGCGGTACGGTCTGCCACCACTCGATCACTTCCAGCAGATAACCCAGCGGCTCCACCACCCGGCGCAGCGCGCCGATGGTGCCTTTGTGGGCATGGATGAAGAACGCCGATTCAATGGCGGCGCGCTTGACCTGCTCGCTCCAGCGGTTGTCCCAGCGGTCCACCGACCACGCCCACGCCAACTGGTGCAGCAAGTGCGCCGGGCAGGTTTTCGCGTTGTACAGGGTGCGAATCGGAATCGCCGGGTTGTGATCAATCGCCGCTTCGATGGCCCGCTCTAACTGAGTGCTGTTGAGCGGCAGCAGGCTCATCCGGCACCGCCTTGGGTCACGCTGTAGCCGATGCAGTACGCGGCTTGGTGCGTGGCCCGGGGAATGTCGACCCAGCCGGGCAAGTCCACGCGGCTGACGCCAGTGATGTGCAGTTGCGCATCAATGGCCGAGCGGGCGATTTCCACGCCAAGGCGCCGACGCGGGTTGATCCAGGCCGCGAGGCGCCGGGTGGCTTCGGCCAGAATCGCTTCGTTTTCCGAGCCGGTCCCGGCCATGTGCAGCACCGCGTCAATACGGTATTCCTGCACCTCGGCGCTTTGCACCGTGACCCGATCCCCGACCGGGCGAATGTCTTCGTCGCTGAGGTGGGCCAGCACCTTGTCCAGCAACGGCTGGTCGGCCACGCCGTTGCCCTCCAGATGCAACACGGTGACCACCACGTGGGCCGGGCTCGGACTTTCGGCCTGCGCGTCAGCCACCAGCGCCGAGGCGTTGCGCGCGTGCAGGATGTAGCTGTTACGCGGCCCGGCCGTGGTCAGGCCCTCGTACACCAGTTGGATACGCTCGCGTAACGCGTCGTCCAGTTCCATCACTTGCGGCACCGGTGGCACGCTTTGCAGATCGGCTTCCTGAATCACCAACCGTTTAAGCCGCACGTTGGCGGCGAGGTGATCGAGGTCGGTGCGCTGGGCGTAGGCCAACAGCAGCGACTTGGACGCGTCATTAACCCGCGCCCGGTGCCGAACCCGGCTGTAGGCGCCCAGCTCCAGCAACTTGACCACCGGGTCGCTCTCCAACGCCGCGTTCCAGTTGTCGCCCATGTAGGCGCGAAACACCGCCAGTTCTTCCTGATAGGCGTCCTCAAAGTCCAGCGACTCCAGCACCTCCGGGGTCGGCAATGCCGACAGGTCCACGGTACTCATGCGCTCACCTCCATTGCTACGCCCTCGCCCCGGTACAGGCCCTTGAGTTCAAAAGTGATCACGCCATCGAGCACCGCCGACACCCGCACCGACTGCAACTTGAAACGCGGCTCCCACAGGTTCAGCGCGTGGGCGACCTCGGCCTGTACCGCGCTTTTCCAGCCCGCGTTGATCGGCATGTCGACGAACCGGCGCAACTGGCAGCCATAGGCCGGGCGCATGCGCCGACTGCCCACCGGGGTGGTGAGGATGTCGGCAATGGATTGGCGCAAATGCTCGACGCCGGAAAGGGCCGCGCCGGTGTGGCGATCCATTCCGATCATCGCGGGTTACTCCGTCAGGCGTTCAAAATCCGGGTGGCTATTGAGGTACTGAAACTGCTGATCGTCGACCGCCGTGGCGCGGCCTTTGGCGACCGGGAGCGTGGCGCCGTTGGGCAGGATCAACGTGCGGGAGGTGTAGACCTTGTCGCGGAAGGTGCGGACGGGGTCCGCGACCGGGGTGGTTTTTGAAAGGACAGGGGCCACGGGATCAGTAACTTTGTCGTCAGGTGTTTTGCTCATGGTGTTCTCCAGGTAATAAAAACCTCGCCGTAGCGAGGTTGGTTAAGACGGTGTGCCCGTTATTCCCGCACCGGGTGTTACGCCTTTATGGGTGTGCGTCGATCCGACATTCAGCCCGTTGTGGGTCAAGATCGATCCGTTGATCACCACGTCGCCGTTCAAGGTGATTTTCCCGGTCAGGTTGATCGCTTCGGCCTTGCCAGTAATGGCGCTGTCCGTGACCACCGCCGAACTGCCACCGACCGCGATGGTCACGGTGCCGCTGGGCAAGGTAATGGTGTAGCTTTTGGCCTGCCAGTCGTAGACCAGCGAGCCGCCATCATCAAACCGCCACACTTCGACGTGGTCGCGGTTGTCCGGCGGTGCCCCGGCATCGCCATAAAGCCCCGGCACAAAGGTGCCCATGCCAGCCTGTCCGCTGGGGTTAAACAGCACGCCCTGCTCACCTATGCTCGGCGCGCGCCAGTGCCGGGCCTTGCCCGCTGCCACGCTGTGCCAGCGCACCCAGGCGCTGGTCCAGTCGCCGGTCGATACGCGGCAGGCGGGTGGTGACGCTGCCAAATCCACCGCGACCACGTAGCAAGGAATCACCAGGGCCGCGATCATGCGGTCATGTTCAGCTCCGGCGTAGCTCATGGCAGGTCCTCCGGGGCGACATGGTCTTCATCGTTGACGCTGATCAGCAAGGTGCCCGGTGGCTCATCAGGCCATGGCCACGAAAACTCACCAAAGTGAACAACTTGCATCCACTCGACAACCCATACGCAGAATTGCGCCAATTCGGGGGTGGACCCATCTGGCTGCACCTGAATATGTTCAGGAGACTCGACAAAATCCAACCCCCAATACTGCCCGTGCAAAACCGTCGCCACGCGGCCAGCCAAAATCGCTGCTTGAAGAGGTGCTCGCTTGCGAGTGGCATCAACAAGCACAACAGCTTGGAAACGACAATTCAGGGTTGTTTTTCCCGTACCTGCATCATCCGCTTCCCCCATCCCTGTTACCGCAAACACGAGGGCAGGCTCGCCCATTTCCTTGTTCAGCTCGGGGTATGGCTCGACATGCTTAAAGGCAGGGATACGCTCACGAAAGGTCGCCTCAATGGCTTCGTGCAGCATTGTCAGCTCACTGACGGCCTCACTTGATATCGTCGGATCGCTCACTGTCTGCCCCCAAAATCAGATCAACCATGCCCGCACCGTCCGGCTCAGGCCTGACCATCTTGTAACGCCCGCCGCCATCAACATCAGGCAGGTCAATGGTGATGAATGCCCCGCGTTTGACCTTGACCGCATCGACAGAGCGCACGGTAAACGTGGGCTCCTTGATCTGCTCGGCATTGATCGATGCCCCAAGGCGAAAGCTGCTCGCCTTGGCGCCGATCTGCGCACCAATAAATGGCGACACAAACGCGCCGCGAATCGTCGAGCCATCTTCCAGCGTTGCCTGATCGCCCAGGCGCTCGATCAAAACGCGATCCATCCGCGCCGCTCGCTCGCGAAAGCGATCAGCCGCCATCAGGGGATCAACAACGCGGTGGCCACGTTACTGACCATGTCGCTGGTCAGCTTGCCGAACGGCACTGAATCAGCGGTCGCCGGAGCTACCAGCACACCTGCTTTGACGCTGACTTTCTGGCCCTTTTTAAGCGCACCATCAGCCTTTACACGCCACTCGCCACTGATATGCCCCACCAACTTGTCACCTTCCAGACCGCCAGTGACCGGAATCAACACCAGATCATTGATGGTCACCGGAACACCGGCAACGGCGCCGCCAGCCGGGGCGATAAAGTCTTGGGTCTCGCCACTGCTTACATAATTCTTGGCCATAGCCAATTTCTCCTGCCTTAAGAAACAACAAGCCCCGCACAGGGCGGGGCTCAGGGGTAACAGCGCGGCTTAGGCGCCGTTCGACTTGTTGAGGCCGCGAGAGTCCAGCGGCGCGACACCGGCATCGATTCGCACCTTGGAGATAACACCGTCATTGGTGAAGCCTTGTTGCTGCTCCAGGTATGGCAGCTCAACACCGTCAAGGTAGGCCACCTCAATGGTGTCGCTACCTTTCTTGGCCGCCAGATACCAGGCGGTCGACGAATTATCATCAAGACGCGGCTCAGCGATCACTTCGGCAAAGTTGCGGATCGGGTTGTCGATACCGGCATTGGTTTCAGCACCAGGCACCGAGGCCGAACGGATCAACTGCTTGGCCTTGTCTTCCAGCGCCACCGGCACCAGTACGAAGCCCGGCCGGATGTTGAGGGTTCGAGCCTTGCCGCCTTCGGTCTGGTTCTTCTGCAGTGCCATCGCGGTCTTGGCTTTGCTTAGCGACTCGATCGACAACGCCGAACCGGCGCCGGTGAACAGGTTTTTGCGCGAAGCATCGAACAGCTTCTTGTCGTCGCTCAAATTCTGGTTATTGATCAGGGTGTCATACACCAGATCGCCAATGGTGCCGCGTGCCGCCTCACCCATGCGTTTCGGGATGGTGGTCAGTTGGTCCAGGTCATCGTTGAGGATCGCCTGACGGGTGATCGAGAACAATTCACCGTAGGTGGCCAAGCGGATGGTTTCGCCACGGTCGCCGGTGGTGATGTACTTGTACTCGGCACCCGGGCGCACTTCACGCAGAGTTGGGAATTCGCCCATGCCCACACGCTTGGCGGTTTTAAAGTCGCTCAGGCGGCCGGTCTTGGTCCAGAGGTGGAAGGTTTCTTCCGCTTCATTCCAGCCCTGCAGCACCGACGCGGCGGCAATGTCGACGAGGATGTTGCCGAAGTCGCTGGTGTCATGGGTAAACGCCATGCCCACCATCTGCATCGGGGCCAGGGTCGCCACCAGAATGCCGCGATCCTGCAGCGAAGCACGGGCCAGCTCGCGCAGGCTCATGTAGTTGTAAGCGTTATCCTTCTGGATTTCGCCCTGACCAGTACGGCTTACCAACGACGCACGCACCGAGTCACCGACCAGATTGCCGTTGGAGGTGTGCCCGGGGTGACGCGGAGTTGGCCCACCCGTAGGGGTGGTGTCTTTGCCCAAAGCCACCAGTAGCTGCTCACGGGCCTTTTCGACGTTGCATTCCATGTCGGTCAGGCAGGTATTGAGCAGTTCGGCATGGGCCACATTGAAACCACCGAACGCGGCTGTAATCGCGGTACGGCGCTCGGTCTCGGCCTGCACTACCTGAGCGCGAATTTGCTCAGGAGTCAGAACCGATCCCGCTGGAGCAGGCGCAGGGGTTGGAGCAGGCGCCGGGGGAGTGGTCGAGCCGCGCGGCTCCCACAGTTTTTTAAATGCTTCGGGCATGTTGGTGAACTCCTGCATGCGATTAGAGTTGATATGGGCGGCGGCCTTGATTGGTTCAATGACGGTGTCTGCGAATCCGGCCACGACCGCTTCTGTTCCGTTCATCCACGTCTCATCTTTCAACAAGGCGTGAATTTCATCGGCGGTTTTCCCGGTCTTGGCCACATAGGCCATGACCAGTGAGTCTTCGACCTTGTCCAGCAGATCGGCATAACGGCGCAGATCCTCGGCATCGCCACCCTGAATGCCCCACGGTTTGTGGACCATGATCATGGCGTTTTCGGGCATGCTGATCGTGTCGCAGGCCATCAGGATCACGCTGCCCATCGACGCGGCCAGACCATCCACAAACCCCTCGATACGCGCTGGATGCGCCTTGAGCAGGTTGTACATGGCCATGCCTTCAAACACGTCACCGCCGGGGGAGTGGATGTGCAGATTGATCTGTGACACGTCACCGAGGGCTTTCAAGTCGCGAGCAAACTGGTTGGCCGTAATGCCCCAGGCACCAATGTCACCGTAAAGCATCAGGTCCACGACGCCTCGGGCCTTGGCTCGCAGCGTGTACCAGCTCTCCCCGGCGCTACTTGTCGCCCCCCTCGGGGTCATCGTCATCCGGTTTTTTTTCCGTTTCATTCGCTTTGTTTTTCCCGTAGTACAGGTGGTAGGCATCGGAGCTGAACACCAGCCCTTGCGCCCGGTTGGTTTCAATCTCTGCCTTGCGGGTGCGTTTCAATTCCTGAGGGTTGCGCTGACGAGCCCGGGCCACTTCGGCCTCATCGGCAAAACCCGCCTCAACAAGGATTTTCCAGGCATTGGCCTCATGCACCGGGTTGATCCAGGGCATGACCGGCCCCTGATAGATCGCGCCATAAATCGTGCTGGGGTCGACGGTCTTGGGCACCACCAACACCCCGCTGGTGATCGCGATGCGCAACCACTCGCGGTACACACGCCGACACCAGTAGTCGATAAACTCGTGCTGCAGCAGGTCATAACCCAATTGCCCTTCCACCAGTTCCTGACGCTGTGCCGAGTAGGTGCCGTCATAACTGCGGGCCACACTGGAGTAAGTGCCCCGGGTGCCCGCTGCCACTGCCTTGAGCTGGCCATTGCGGAACCCCTCAAGAAACGGGTTGGGCCGGTTGCTTTCGATCATGCCCACGTCTTCACCCGGCAACAGGGTGTCGACCACGACACCGGGGGCCAGCGGAAACGTCCGCTCGGGTGCCTTGGTCTGGCTGGGCACAAAGTCGTCTGGCGTGCCCTTCTTGATGTACATCGCCAGAGCTGCGCTGATGCGTGCGGCCACCCGCTCGCTTTCCTCGTAATCCTTGATATCCGCCAGCCGGATAATCACGGCATGCAGCAAGGGCTGGCCACGGTTCTGGCCAATCCGTTTGCGGTACGCGATATGGATCATGCGATCAGCCGGGACACTCTTGGTGTCGAGGGTCATGCCATAACCCAAGCCATCGCCCGGGTGTTGCTTGAGCAAGTGATAGGCCTTGACCCGTCGCCAACCGTTACGCTCGATGCCTTGGGAAATACCCTTGGCCAAGTCCGTGTAACCCCACGGCAGGTAGTCCGGTTCCAGCAGTTCAAGGGCAAACGGCACATCATGCAGGTGGTCATAATTAGCCACCCGACCGATCAGCATCTGGGCCAGCCCCTCACCGTCGCGCAACCAGGTACGACACATAAGGCGTTCCATCTGTGGTCGCGACAACTCGCCGGAGGTCTCCGGCGACAACGACCACTCGGACCACTGCGCCTTGATCGCGGCGGCAAATTCCAGATCAACGTCACCGGCATAGGTAAGCGGGATCGGCTCGACTGAAATACCGGAGCCTCCCACCACGCGCTCTTCCAGCCGATCAAACAGGCCGGTAACAATGTCGTGATCCTCGTCCAGCTTGCGGCACTGCTCACGCAGCGACACGGCCGACTTCTGCAGGGACTTGTCAGCACTTTTCGACTGCTTTTTTGCCTTATGCGTGCGAGTAATATCCGACGCCTCAAACGCCTGTATCACATTGCGGGCCCGCAAGCGCTCGGCCACGGCCCCGGGAAATACCGGGGCCAAAATCCGGTCGAGCAAGTTCATACGACTCAATCAAATACCGCGAGGGAATACCCCGGGCGGCCCCCTGCAAGTGCTGTTTGCTGCGAGGCCAGACGGCGCTCCCACTCAAGTCGGCCCGCACGGATTTGGGGCAAGTCGGCCATCACCTGCTTGCGGCCGTTGAAAGTGATTTCCTTGCCGTCCAGCACGGCCAGCTCGGCCTCCAGATAGCGGTCAATCATGGTTTGCGGATCTAGAGCCATGCGCCTCGTCCTGTGTCGACCCAGCCGCCAACAGATGCAGGCTCAGCTGGGGGTTGGTGGGTCGCCGGTTCCGGCTCGGAGGCCGGGGCGGATATTTCATCTGGCTCGTCCAGCGACTCGTCTTGCGGCCGCTCAATGACTTGAGGCAGCCCCCTTGAAAGCTCGTCCAGGTCCAAACCAAACCGCTGCTGGCTGATCCGCAGCGCCGCGATGGCGTACACGTAACAGTCCAGTGCCTCATTGCGCCGCTTGCTGGCATCCCAGCGGAACACCCGGCGGCCTCTGACCACGACCCACTTTTTGCTTTCAGACGTGAGCTGTTTCAGCTCAGCCTCATCGCAGATGTTGTCGTCGGCAGGGAAATGCACACAGCCAGGAACCGGCTGATCGCCGTCTGGCTGGATTTTGAGGCGGTTGTAAATCAGCTCTTTGGCGTTGTCGGTGCCCACCTCGGTGAGGTAGGTCTTGCTCTTCTTTTCTTTCTTGCGCGGAAAGTTGGCAATGGGCTTGCCGTAGACGCTTGCACCGAAAATCGGAATGACCCAATGCACGCCATGTTTGCGGCTTTCCAGCCGCACTTCGTCCGAGTAGTGGCCACCGGAGTCCCAGCACCATCGCTCGACGCCCATCACCTGACCATCGGCCCGGGTGAACTGGCGGTGCAGCTCAACGCCCACCTTTTTGCGCAGCACCTGACTGGCCGGGTCGCCGTACAGAATGAACCGGTAAACCAGCCAACTTTCCTCACCGGCGCCGAACGCCCAGACGCGGCCCTCGTAGCGGTCATCTTGCGAGTCGATGGAACCGAACAGCGCCACGGCGCGGCCCGGCACCTGCGCACCATAATTCTCGCGACGGTCGCGCAGCTGTTCCCAGTCGACCTTTTCCGTCTGGTCTTCTTCCCAGACTTCGCCCAGCGTCGTGTTTACAAAGGTCTTGAGCTTGCCCAAGTCCTTGCCGACCTCGATGCGCTCGGCCGCAATATCCACCCAGGTGGTGAACGTCGAATAAATCGTCCAGATATGAAACGTGACCGAGCGCGGCGTGGGGATCGGCTGGTCATCCGCACCGAACCATTCCATGCCGTTGCGCGTCCAGATGCCGGTGCGCTCGCAGATGTAGCGCCCGAACTCGGACGCCTCGACCATCTCGTGATACTCGAAGGTGCCACCTTGGCAGTGCTCGCACAGATACCAGGCGCTCTCGACTTCGCCCAATTCGTTGGTGCGCCACTTGAGCCCGTAAGGCTCGTCCTTGCCGCCCCACTTCAGGTGTTGCTCACCTCCGCAGCACGGTGGCTTGATATGGAATCGCAGGTAGTGCGGCGATTTCTCGGCCGCCCGGCTGATCTGGCATTGCCCGGCGATGCCCAGCGTTGAGCCGCGTATGGATTTCTTGTAGGTCGCGCCCTCAAGGCGCTTGTCCCCCAAAGAGGTGGGCGAGCCCTCCCCCTCAATGTCGTGGTCGAACTTCGACAGCTCGTCGTAGATCACCTCGTCCGGGCTTTTCTCCCGGTAGTTGCGCGCGGCCTTACCGCCAAGGCACCACAGCATCTTCTGATTATCGAAGCGCTTGGCGTCTTGTGTGTTGTCGCTGTGCTTGCGGCCGAACCACGGTGCCAGGGCCAGCAACACCGGAACGTCGCGGATCATCGTGTCGACGTGCCGTTTCATCAGCTCATCAGCGTCGGGATCGGTCGGGCAGTAGCTCAACACGTTGCGTTTCTTGTGTTGAATCTTGTAGCCGATGTTGGCCATCAGCATCTTGGTGTAACCCACGCGGGCGGACTTGTGCAGGTTGAACACCCGAATCAGGTCATTGCCCATCGCGTTGAGGATCGCCACCTGAAACGCGGCCGTCACCCAGCGGCCTTGTTGGTAGGAGGACTCCGACGACAGATAGAAATGCGTGTCGGCCCACTCCACCGCCGTCAGCGGCGGCTCTTTGTACAGTGCATTGAGTCCCCGTCGAACGGCGTCAGCCAGCGCCCTCATCCAGGGTGGCGATGTAGTCATCCAAAATCTCCGGTATGGCTTCGGACAACCCAGCAGCCTCGTTACGCGTAACGGCAATCTCGCGCTCAAGCGCCTCCAAATGCCGAATGGCAATGTCGGGGTGCTTGCGCTTCAAACTCTTGGGAATGGTGTCCAGTGTTGAGCCCAACATGGCGGACAAACGACCGAGGGCAAAGACCATGAAACCGACCGGGACCAACTCTTTGTCCTGAACCTTGTTTTTCCGCTCTTGTGCATCTGCCTGAGCACCAGTCAAACGCAGTCGCTCCTGCAACAGGTGGTACTCAATGAGTGGGTCGAGGTGTTCGCCATCAGGTCCGGTGGGTTGTTGCTTCACACCTTGGTGCTTAAGTCGATTATCGAGAACCGAGCGCACGTCATAGAACGACTCTCGACCGACTTTCGCGACGGCATCAACGCCCCATTTGTCAAAGGCTTGAACGGAAATTCCCAGGCTTTCGGCCATGCGTTTTTTGTTCAGCCAGAACGGCTGTCGTGCGATTGATGTATTGGCCATAACTAAACAACAACCAACCTCTAAAAAAGGCTCATACATAGCGGAAGAGCGGGGCCCGAATTACCCCCATGCCCCCACCCCCTCAGGAGGACCCATTGCTACGCATCAGGGACGAGCAGTTGCTAGGGTTTGAGCCAAAGCATCGTTGAACTCCTGAGTTCTATGGGCTCTAGCGATATTTTCCGCGATCTTGAAGAACGGGAAGATGGTGCGATATGCAGGAGCGCCATCGCTGAAGACAAATACCGGTCGAACAGCGGCACCCCACTTGGTATTCATGCGCTCCCACACACCGGACTCATCACCCACTACACCACCGAAGTAGCGCCTGTTGCCCTTAGCCATGCTGCGCTTACTATCCGTAGCATTTGCCTTGAAGCCGCTGGTTGTCTCAGCGGCGCCCAAGCCAGACAAGACCTTGGTCATCGTGCCCCGGGATACGTTGCCGTACTGATTGAGAAACGACTTTGAGGGCAATGCATACTGGCCTGACTTCATGATGCCTTGGGCTATCAGAGACTTCTCAAACCGCTTATGTGGTCGCACTCCGCCGAAAACTGCCTGTTGTAAATACGTATCGGCTGGTATCCCTGAAGTCCAAGAATCCTTGAAATACACTCGCGCGGGTTTTGCCTTGGTCGCAGCTTTTAAAAACAAACTGTTCAACGTGGTCGGGGTCGGCCTATCAAGACGCTTGCGCATCACAGCCAACTCGCCTTTTTTGATCCGCTGAGCCAAGCGAGTGGCCGTTAAGACGAGGGCAAACGGGATATGACGACGCTGCATCTCAATCGCTGATTTAGTCAGTTGAGCATCATCAACACCTATTTCTAGCTTGAACATGGCCCCCCCTTTATATCTTTGCCAGCTACCTCTACGGCGGCGGCATCACAGGTCTATTCAAGCCGTTCCAGATGACTGACGAACATCCATCAGGCCCTGAATATGCGTGACTAAGGATGCAGCGTTTTCAGGCGTGACGCCTGTGATATTGATCGTACCGACTGAGATTCTCGGCGGAGTATCAATCGCAAAAGCCTCACCGCAGGCCAGTTCGGTAACGGCCGGGACGGGAGCGACCAAGGCACGCTGCGCGTCGTCAGACACAACCGTCGTGCCCAATGGAAAGAAAGCCGTCAACACGCCTGACTCATCTCGAAAATGAACACCATGCTCGGTAAAGCCAAAAGAGGCGGCAACCACCGGCATGCGCGGGCTCGAATCATTAGACACAAAGAAATTCTTTAGTGGGCAATTCGTCTTATCAATCATTTCAAACCCTCGTTATGCGTAACGGACGGGGCCTGACAGACCTCCGCCGCTCGACACTCAAAATGCCCCACAACGGCATAAGCCAGCAGGACAGCCAACAACGACACCACTGGACGCGGAATTCTCACTCCAAGTCCGCCTTTTTCTCGGCCCAGCGGCGACCGAACTGGCGCACCTGCTCTACCCCGAGAATCCCGACGAACCCCGCAACGGCGTAAGACAGACCACCACTCATTCCGGCCTTTTCAGCCCCGACACCGACCAGGAACACCAGCACCCCCCCCAGCGAGGCCTCAATCAGGCGGCGGTCCCATCGCGGCTCCTTGTCTTCATAGAGAATGCGCAAATAACTCAGACCGAAAGCAAGCAATCCGGCCAATCCGTGATCCTTGAGAGCTGCCATGACAATGACCCAGAAAGTCGGGTCTTTTTCTGGGGGCATTTTCAGCATCCAATATCCTCCCGGTGCTGGGAGCGGCCATAAAAAAACCCCCGACCTTTTTGGGCCGGGGGCTGAATTGACTGTTACGCGATGGGCATCGTGGCCGGAACAACACCACAATGGCCGGAAATATAGAGAAAGCTGCCAAACCTGTCAACACCTTTAGTGTTGTAAACACTAAAGGTGTAAAACCGCAACCTTGTCAACCCTGCCATTTTTTGGCCGTCGTCACAGCCATAAAGCCCGCTCCAGTTGCGGTAACACGCAGGGCAATTCACCCGCCCAAACCCCGCCACAGCCCCGGGGCATGGGCTTTCGGCAGTGTGCGCAGATTTTCTTTGCCACAACTTCACGCTGCTGCCGGATCAGATCGTGGTCGCGGCGGATCAGCGTCAGTAGGTACTCGGTTGCGGTATACGGCTCAGCCCCAGAGGCCCGGAATTCAAGGCCTTCAGCCAATTGGGCCGCCTCAACCGGGCCGATTCTGACCCGTAATTCATCAACCCCGGCCGCTTTATCCCGTTCACGCTGGTCCCGCTTGCGGATTGCCTCGGCGCTCAACTCGCTTTCGCCATCGCCGTGACGCGTCACAAGCACCGCATCTTCGGCCAACTCGACACAAGCGACGATGCGCCCCGCGTCGCCCTCCATCTGCTCCATCTGCTCCAGGGCGGTCTGAGCGTCCATTTAAAATCCTCTTATAAGATTAATTTCGGTTTAGGGCTTCAAGCCAGCCAGCCAGCGGGGTCTACGGCAGCAGGCTTAACGGCGCGTCTTGCTCCTGTCTTATCCTGCAAGGCATCAAAACCCTGCGCATTGAGCCAGTCGTGCCAACGCTCCAAGGCATCGCGCTTGATGTCTTCTCCCCGGTCTTGAAAGTAGGTCGCCTCCAAATCGGTCAGGGAATGGTTAAGCAGCAGCTTGACCACCAATGAATCGATGCGGAATTTGGCCCAACAGGTACGCGCCAGTTTGCGCAGGTCATGACTGCTCCACTCCCCTGCACCTAAACGGGTGAATATTTTGAAGGCTTGACTGCGAGACAGCGGACGACCTGAGCGCGAGCTGGACGGGAACAGGTAGGCCCCGTCATACCCACGCTCTTTTTGGTCTTCTTTGTAACGCTCCAAAAAGGCCACAGCAGCCGAAGTAAGCGGTAACACATGGTCGCGTTTAGACTTGGTATCAGTCGCCGGTATGAACCACTCACCCGCGTCTAAATGAATGTTCTTCCATTTGGCCAGACGTGTTTCAGTGATGCGCGTGCCATGAATCAACATCAACATGGCCAACGCGATATCCACAGGTCGTGTCGGGAATAAGTCGGCCCACTCAGCCAGTAAATCCACTACCGCCACATGCCGTAAGCGCGCCCCCTTGGGCTTGATCTTCGCTTTGCTGAAATTGCTGAATGACACCCCGTCCATTGGATCTACGGTTATTTTCTTAAGGGCCAAGGCAAAACCAAACGCCACCTTGAGCACGCCAAGAGCGGAGCGCACATAGGTCAGGGAGTGATCACGCTGCATGGGCCAGATTAAGCGCTCATCTAGCGTGTCCGGGCCTAACTGGTTCAGCGGCAGATCAGCCAGTGCGGGTAGTAAATGGCGCTTGATCAACGAACGCGACGAGCCTTTACGTTCTTTCGACAAATGGCTATCGGTCGCCAAACGCTCGCGGTACCAGGTTAAAACATCCCCAACGCACTGCCAGGCATCAACAACTACAGGCGCGGACGGATCAGCCAACAAACGGGCCTGAACGACTGGCAAGGCATCGAGCATCACCCGCGCAGGCACATCGGGCCAGTTACCTGCTTTTTCCCACTTGGCCCCTTTAGAGAACCGCACAAGATGCCAACTACCTTTGCTTCGGTCGTTACGGTAACGAAAGCGCAACGGATGCCGAGGGTCTTTTAGCTCGCCAACCGTCCGGTCTGCGGCATAGCGTTTAATGACGGTATCAGTGAGCTGGACGTTAATTGTTCTTGCCATGATGCGGGCCTCGATGCCGCGCACAGCCAAAGCAGCGGGCGGCGTTGTGTTTCTTCAGGCAAAGCGAAGCCGTAACGCTTAAAGCGTCGATTTCACTTAGGGGAAATTTTTCTAACGGTAAGGCTGAGAATTCAGCTCTTTATGGGCAGACAAGGGACACTGGTTGAGCCGCACAAAGGCTGGCCACGCACAGAGGCGCATAGCGCATATCCCGCGCTTGCCACAGCGCTATCGCACGCTCACGTATTGATTGGAAGTCAGCACGGTCAAAAATAACGTCTTCTACCTCAGGCCCTTGGCTTCCACACTTATGACAGAACACCGTGGCCTCCACTGCCAACCCATCCTCACCGTATGTGCATAGCTCGGGAGCCGCACCATCCGGGCAGCTCGTTACGATAGCGACAGGCGGGCCACCACAAAATGGGCACGGCTTCATTGCACCCAGCTTCACTGCGCCATTATCTGCCTCTAAGCCTACCCGCCATAGCTCTCCGGCCAAATGGGTTAAAGGCTTAACAAAGACTCGGCAATGCGCAGCAGGGGCATTCCAGCCACCCGCATACAGGTAGCCTTCAAGATCACCACCCGATGAAAGCCGCCCAGCCTGCTCATGTGTGAGCGCATCGGGCAACACCCCACGAACAGCCTCTGCATGCACAATAAAGCCAAGGGCACGACCTACCGCGTATAGATCCACCCCATGAAAACCAGCAAAAAGCGGGTGCATACTCATGATTTCCCCAGCAACGTCTCAATGATTTGTTTTGCTTCGGCCAATCGCCGTCGATAAGTTCGCAAGCTAATACCCAAGGCCAGCGCCTTCTCAAAATGCCCCATACCACGTGGGTCATAACCGTCGATTTTTCGACGTAAAGCCACCTGCCACCATGCGGCGTTACACTCAAGCCGAAGCACATCCGCGCGCATTTGATCGATAGCGGCCATTTTCATAACTGCCGATTCAATCAGAACCTCAAGGCTATCCACTGGCCCACCAGAAGCAGCCGTTGAACCACCAAAAAAGATCTCCCCTTTGTTATCTATCAACTTGGCCAGCATAGAGCGACCAGTGCTCTGTTGTGCCTCTGGTACAGACCAGCGCGCCCATAGCTCCAGAGCGCTGGCAACGTCACGCTTTGCCATACCTCTCCCCTTTAACCCTCAGCTTCAGGCGTCAACTTATAACCGTTGCGATAGCTCTGCTTGCACGACGGGAACTTGAGACCACTGGTGCAAAGACGCTGGCCAAAAATGAAGTCCGCGCGCACACAAGCTGAACAACCCATGTTGCGCAACTCTTGGGCTTCAACAATTTTGGCTGGATCGCCATATGCATACCGAGGCAGGGCATGACTGATAGACCTACTCACGAGACAAGCTCTTAAGTGTTGAGCGAACACATTGATTGGCGGCAAGGCGCGCCAGAACCAGTTCAGAAAGCGCCTCCAGCGGTGTACGCACATGGCGAAAGCCCTGCTCACCCTTAGTCACCATGACATCGCCCTGTTTGATACAAACATCATCCGATGGCTTGCTGTAGAGGTGCCAAATAACACCACCACGCGAACGGATTTCTGTTGCTTCTTCGTCGCTCAAACAATGAACCACTACCATCCCTTCAACAGGCGACGGTTTGTCAAAGCTCTCAGCCGGACCTTCAATATAAGTGCGCAAAACCTGAACTCGGCGTAACGCATAGTCAGCGCTTGGCGTGGCCTGGGCGTATGCAGCAAACTGACCTTTTCCAGAGCTAATAAGCCGATCAGCAATTTCAACTCGCTCGGCAGGACGACCACCAGACAGTGCAATTAACAGCAAAGAATTCCCCTTTGGCCCACCATCACTGGTAAGCCAGTTTTAATTTCTTTTTACGCACAGTCTTCAAATGTTCATTCAGGGCCGCTGGATGCGGTGCTTCTTTGGCCCCAATAGCCAGCTCTACGGCGGCTTCAATTTCTGCTACGGTCACATTTACGGCGCACCACCGACGAAATAGCTGCCGGGTGCATGCGTCATTTGCTAAGTACGGTGGGCAGTTCAAATCAGCAGCGAACCAGTCGACCCACTCCTTTTCTGATTCAAACAGCACACGCCCTGAGACACTGCTCAGAACCGCTGGAGCGCTGGCCATCAACGCCACCAACTCACCGCACAGCTCTACTTCAAATGCTCCTTCTGGTCGCGTTACGCGTAACGCTCTAGCGTCTTCGCAATAGGCTAGAAATTCGCGCGCACGAAGGTCATCGGCTTGAAGGGCTTCTAAAACATCAGCCCAAGGTATGCCTACTGGCGATTCATCGACGGCTGGCCTCATCGAGCTAATAAGCTCTAAAAGCTTGATGAGACGCGCATATCCAGCAAAGCCAAAACGCTGCTCTACTTTTCGGACGACGACCAAATCTGAAAGCCCGGACAGCCTAAGAAAACCTTGCATATCCTTCCTTCACAGCCTTCAAAAACGGCATGTAAATTCCATTGAAGTCGACAGTACCGCCCGACTTTTCATAGATGTTCATTGCGGCCTTGAAGGACGGCACTCGCTCATAGCGCAGCCAAGAGACGACCGTTCTCGGCTTTTCCTCCAATAGCTTGGCCGCGACGCTAATCGCATCGGTTTTGGCCAAGCTCTGTATCCACGGGGAAAGTTCCACACTAAAAGCCTTGAAAACACTAATAGTGTTCAGGTTGGCCGCAGGACTTAAACTTTGCAAGCATTTTTTGTAGCTATTTACACTTAGAGTGTATATTCAGTACCTAACGCACTGAAGAACGATCAAACTGTCGCAACTAGACGCTTGCAGGACTCAAGAAAACATGACGGACATCCGCCGCAAAATTGCCCAACGCCTTCGCACCTGTAGGAGCGTGGAGGGGTGGACAGTGGAAGAAACCGCACGGCGCCTTTCTTTGATTTCAAGCGAAAGCATTTCGCCCTCCCGGTACGGAAATTGGGAACAGCAAATCAGAATCCCCAAGCTCGAACAGTATTTTGAATTGGCGGCCTTGTTCAAAAAAAGCCCAGCTTATTTGGCTGGCTTCACCGATGACGATGGCACAGCGCCCGAAACAGCCCTGTATTGCGTACCTAAACCGTCCGCGATCCCGACAGAGGCAGGCGTGCTTGATGTAGGTGATGATGCTTTAGCTTTTCGGCTCACATTTCTAGAAGCATTGGATTTGGAGCGAGATAAGCTGCTGCCTTTCGCGGCAACCGATGACAGCATGAGACCTTTGATACATGAAGGTGATCGCGTTCTCATTGATCGCAAGTCCATAAATGCTGCAGCTAAAGACGATGTATTCGCCTTACTTATTAAAGGGAGAATATGGCTGCGCTGGATTCGCCAAGACCTTGATGGCGGCTTTATGATCCAGGCTGAAAACCGCGACGGCTATCCCGATCAGCACGTCACCGCCGAGAAATTAGCTACTTTGCAGATCCTTGGCCGCGTTAAAATAATCTCCCACATCCGCTAATTTACGCCCCTAAAAGGGGCGTTTAAACGCCCACAATAAACACTTTAAGTGTAAATAACACAAGTACAGGGTAGTATTCATGTCTGAAGGTAATTTGCTGAAGTTTGACCAAAACACCCCATCAGCCCTGACAGAAGGGAACCGCAGGGCCTTGGTTACTCAGATCAATCACAAAGCAGCTGTTACAGCAGGTGTCCAGGCACTCGCACAGAACGCGCTGAACTCAGGCGACATTGAAGGCGTTCTGGAAGACATTGCGGATATAACAGCCGTATTGACCGCCGAGCTAAGAAAGCTGGCCATTATTGTTGGCGAACTCAAAGCAGCCCATACCGCCTAACCCATCACCGCCCAAGGAAGGCCCCTCAATGCAGCTAATTCAAGACGTAATAGGCGAGGACGTTGTTGGTCTTACTGGCCAGAATCTAACCAAGGATGAATTACTTGTATTAGTCGGGCTGGCCAATGGCGATAGCCCGAATAAAATTGGGGCCAGCCTAAATGCAGATGCTCTGGCAATGCGTCATATCGAGGCCAGCATCAAAGCCAAGCTGGGAGCCAAAACGCAGCCCAATATGATTGCAAGAGGCTTCACCTTAGGCGTACTAATTCCACGCGCCTTGTGCCTACTTCTATCCGTGCTGTGCGCCACCGAACATACCGACGACAGCAACCGCAATCAAACCCGCCGTAACAGCCGCACCACGCCCGCCTCCCGCCTCGCGCGCAATACCACCAGCCGTTCCTCCAGCAGCCCCGACAACTACTTAGACGTCAGCTTGACCACGCCTTACGCACAGCCCGCCTATTCAATTTCCTGACCTAAAAAAAGGTAAAGTACAATTTTAAAAATACCTAAAAGACACCTTTTAGATACCCTTTTAATATCCTTATGTTCAAGACTCTACGATAAATGCCCGGATGCCCAAGCTACTGGTGAAACGCTCCAAAGTGTCCAAGCTCGCCCAGGTACGCACCGGCTCTCGTTGCGAACGTATCGCTAGCCAGCTGGATGCAGGACCACCCAAGCGCACATAAAAAGCCCAGCGTTCACCATGCCGGGCCACCTTACACTCGCGCACCGAGTTACCCGCAATCAACTCCAACAACTGCCCCTCATCAAAACCTTTACGTTTCATAAGAGGGCTTGCCCTGCGTAAGAAATTGCCACCTGCCCCACCTATTCAATGCCGCGAAGTAAACCGCCGTTACGGTAACGCCGCCAATCGATAATCACCATCGTAACGCGGCATTAGTACGACTAATCACATACTCCGGGCACAGAACATAAAGCGCACGACACCTAACTGAACTCATTGAAATTCATCCTCTTGCAATACGCGCGGGTCTGCGCTGCGCGCCAAGCGCGCGCACTCGCGGGCGAACTCGGCCGGAGTGTATTGATTAAGAACCTGTAGAAAGCGCTGCATCCTTGGCCTGAAAAATGCGGTGTCTAGTCCGTGTGCATTAAACGCACCGGCCGGACGCTCAACCTTGCCTAGTCGGTGAGCTACCTTTGCCTTGGCACGCCGGATACGCAGATACCAAGTTTCACCTGCAATAGCGCTATAGCCGTTTTTGATCCCGTTGCGCAGAGTGAAATTTGCGTAGTAGACAGCACTGTCTAGGGTTTCATCGCACACAGTCTCGTCGATCTCAGCCACTAGACGCGAAAGCCGCAGTTCGAAGCGCTCGACGTCGACTGCGGTAATTTTCTTGGCTGCCATTAAAGCCACTCCTCCAGATCCGCCCATTCATCGTCGCCCTCATCGTCGCCCTCATCGTCGGTGGCCAGCGCTGGCCACCCGGCCTCCTGCTCAGCTTCCTCCGGGCTAATATCGGCGCGCAACTGCTCCAAGCGCAGCGCGCGCATATCGGCGTCGTGCGCCGGGTCGTCATATTCCACATAAGCCATGGGCAACACTTCTTTTCTCAATGGGTTGTGACGCGTCACGCGCCTTGTTCTAACTGCGGTCGAACTGATCCATATCGGTCGTGATGCTCTGCCAGCGCAGCACCGTATAGCGTCCCAGGTTCAACTTGGTGTCAGTGGTGCGCTGGCCACAACCGACCTCGCGGGTCTCGATCCACAGATTGACCAGAGGACGACCGAGCCCACCCCGGAATATCCGTTGCAGGGAGGTACGGCGCGGAGTCATGCGTGCGCCTCACCTTCGGCCGGTGGCAGTTGCAACAGGTCGTAGTTGCAGGTGTAGTCCCAGTCGCCCCAAAACTTACCCGTACCGTCGCACCGCCCTTCATCCAGCTCGGTTTCAGCGGGCCGATCTTCGCGGCCTACCTCGCCACAAACGTGAGTCATTTCCCCGGCGACCACTTGTTCCACCATTTCATCCCAGCCGTCATCTAAATAGCTCTGGATCACCGAGTCAGCGCCTTTGTTACGATCCTCGGCCGAACGGTAGTAGGTAAATTCGCTGTTGTTGGGGCAGTAGACAAAAAATCGGAACTCAGCGGTCGGGGTGTCGCGGAACTCAAGACGGCTCATGCGGGATTTCCTCTTTAAGGTGTAGGGGTAAGTACGCGTAAAATCGTTTTACCTAAAAGTGATGGATCACTTTAGCAAAAAGTGATTTGCGCTGACACAAAAAAAGACCCCCGGCAGATTCGTATCTGACGGGGGTCATTTCACATAAGCAGCGTTATTCGTAATGCGGCTTACCAGTCCTGTCGCACGGTCGCTGCAGGCAATTCACGTTTCCAACCCATAGTGTACAAAGGCCAAGGGTGGCCTTCCTCGGTCGTGCCCGGAGTCATGCCAAGCAGCTCCCAGCCTACCGCGATCAGCGCGTTGACCAACCGGCTGTCATGGGTGTGCTTGATTTCTTTGACGCCTTCAAATGCCATGCCGTGTTACTCCTTGTAGGTGATGGCACAGTGTAATCAGTTGGCGGCAGGAAATGGGGGGCTTTGCTTTCAATTCGGGCGGGCAACGGAAAATTACGCCGCCTCCAGGACTAACGACAACCGACGACCCAACAGGCCCAAGGCGCGCTCCACCTGCTCGATTTTCGAGCTGTGCAAGAAGTCCACCAACCTATCCACCACTTGCCGCGTACAGCCCATGCGGCGTGCCAGCTCGGCACGACTGACACCCTCGTCCAACATGGCATTCCACAGCATGATCTTGGCCACCGTCAGCGCCGGTAGATGAAGTACCATCGCCGGGTCGCGCGCGGCAGAGGCAGCAGGAATCTTGCGGCGCTGCTCAACGTACAACGACAACGCCGACTCAAAACCATCTAGGGCCTCGGCAAACGCTTCACCCAACGTGTCGCCCGAGGCGTTCATTTCGGGAATGTCCGGGCACGACAACCAAACGCCGGTTGGCTCGGTGTGCAGTTCCAGCGGGTATTGATACATGGTGCCTCACCTCTTAAGGGTACAGCCAAGCCTCAATCCTTGAGGCCCAACTGTTTGATGATGGTTTTGCGTAACCCTTCGTGCATTTCCTTGCTGCCGTGATCCGCAAATATGGTCGATTTGCCATTCAAGTAAACCTTGAAGTGGCTGCCCTTGGCCGGTTTGAACTCCGCGCCTTGGGCCAGCAACCACCGCCGAAACTCGCTGCACTTCATTGCTGTAAGTCCTATGCCGTTTCGGTAGAGCCATTATGCAACACTTATATTGCACTAGCAACACATATGTTGCATTTATTGCTCGCCAGCCTGTGGCCGGTAGTCAGTCGGCAGACCGGCACGGCGCAGACGCTCAGTCAGCGTCCGGTTGGCTGCAAACGCCTTGTTGCGCTCAGCCTCTAACAACGTCTGTTCCTGCTCAAGATACTCAACGCGCCGGGCCAGTTCTGCGCACTCATCGGCCGGGGATAGTTTGCGGATCTGGCGTTCCATGTATTCCGGGGCGCTGGTCGCACGATAGTCTGCCAGCGGGGATACGTTCCAACGCCAAGGCTTTGTATTCTTTGTATTCGACGTTACTTGGTCACTCAAACCTGCGGCCCTCAGGCGGGCCTGAAGCACCTCAACGGCATTGGCCAGCTCCGCATGCTGGTTGTTACGCAAGCGCAGCAAGCCCAGCGCCGTGGCGCATCGGGCAAAGTCTGTGGGCAACCTCTCCCAAACTGTCTGCAGCGGCCCGTCAGTGACCTCAAGCGCGGCAAAGTCTTCGCCTTGGGCGCTAGCCAGCGCGGCGGCCGAGATATTCGCCTCGGCGGTCATCTGATGCAGCACCTCTTTCAGACGGCGGGTTTCGTCCTGCGCCCGCTCCAATTGGCCGCGCAGGAACGCAGTCGGGCGGTAAGTGCTGCGATTTGGCTCAGCCAAATAACGGCCGTTGTCACCTTCCGGCCAAAGCTTTTTCAGCAGGGCATCAAACCCAGGCTTTTTCGAGGTAGCCCAATCCTTTGGCCGATGATCGAGGTCTTCGTGGGCGAGCAGACCAAGACTCAACACACAACGCTCAGTACTAGTCAGGCGAATTGACTGTATACCCTCGGCCGCCTTCTGCTCGCGCTGACGCTGCCGAAACAGGCGTTGCCGCTCGGCATTGGACATTACCGGCTTGGTGCTCAGGTCTTTCGGCGCATCACCAAACATGGCCAACTGGCCATCGGGCTGTACACCAGCCAAGGCATCCGCCAGCCACGGGTACAACTTGAGATTTTTAGGAGCGACGTGTTGCTGGCCGATTAACTCAGCTCCGCCCTCGCCCGCTAAAAACTCCAACACCTCTGCGCGCACCGCCTGATCAACGGTGCGGCCAAAGTGGTTCGTAGGGCGCATGTACTGATGTCGGTAGCCGGTGCGACTGACAAATGGTTTGTCGAAGTCCACGACGTGCAGCTCGGCTCCACAATGGTTAGACAGGGGATCAGGGCAAATCTTGACCACAATACGCATGCCCTCGACGTCCAGGAGGAACTCGCCCGCCTGCCCCCATTCCGGCACTTGGCCAGCTACAGCAGCAAACTTCGTCTTCAGAACCTCTTGAATGTGAGCCGAGCCAAAGTGTGTACCGCCATTTAGCTTGACCACGCAGGCGCGGTACACAACATCTGCATCATCCAGCGCCTGCACGTCACCTACCAACATCGCGCGATGGTAAAGATGACGCACGCCCGCCGCTGTTCGCTCCAACTCAGCCGGGTCGGCAGGCAAGGCAGCCACAGCAGCGATGAACTCAGGACGCTCTTCCAAGGGAACATATTGCACGGGTTTCTTGCGGGCCATTTCGTACATCCTTGCAATTCACTAGATGCTCGAAATATAACACCACAAAGATACTATTGGAATACCTTAAGGATATCCCTTTAGTATCTTTTCAGTATCTTTATCTCGCACTCTGTACCGCATTAGACCCCGTCATCGAGTAGTCTGCGCAAGGCCAGCTTTAAAAATGCAGGGCGCGACAGCCCAACCTTGCCACGGGCAGCATCCAACTCGGCCATCAATTCCGGCTCAAACCCTACCGAGAACATCTGACGCTTCCCGCGCACATTCTTTTTCATGCTGCTATCCGGCGCAGTTGCTGCCGCCTTTAGCGCCGCCTGTTCCGAGGCAGGATCGGCGGCAGCTGCCTTTGGAGCGCGCTTTATTACTGACATAAGATACTTTCCAGATATTCTAAGTGGGTGTTTTGGATATCGTTTAGATATCCTAAAGATATTTTAATTAAACAGCGCTGCCAGCAACGCGTCAATTTCTTTGACCGCTTTAAAGTCTTTGGTCTTCATTTCCCGAACCGACAGCCCGGTGGTCGAGGCGGTCGCAATAGCCTTGCGCTTGACGATATTCAAATCCAGTAATTGCAACTCGGGAAAGCTCTCGATGGATCTGCGGGTATCCAGATTATCGCTGGAGAATTTATTGGCCTCAGCCATGTTGAGATAGGCATAGATCGGCAACGGGTTATCGCCGCGTGACGCCTGAATTTCATTGATCAGCGGCACCAGCTCATCTTCCAGCGCGTCCAATTCAAAGTTACCCGGAGCAATTGGCACCAACATAACGTCAGCAATCATCATTGCGTGACGCAACGCTGAACTATCACGGCCACCAGCGTCGATGATGATGTCGTCGTATTTACCCGCTTGGCGTAAGACTTGAGTACGCAGTTGCTCACCATCCGGATAGGCCACAAGAGTCACGCTAGGCGTCAGACCGGCCTCGTCTCGCCGGGCAATGGCCTTTGACGACGACGACTGCCGATCAGCATTGACCAGCAGCACATCTTTACCCTGGATGGCTCGCCCCACCGCAACCTGCACCGCGTTGGTCGACTTACCGATCCCGCCCTTGGTGTTACCAATCAATATGATAGACATGCCATACCTTCAAGAGATACCAAACAGATACTAAAAGGATATCCATTAAATACCTTATGTCAATCTTAAAAGTACCCTTTCTGCATATTGATACGACAGCAGGGTGACGGGCACATCAGCCATCAAGTCGAGCGCCTGCCACGCGCACAACCGCACGGCCGAGCCTCACGCTTTCGCGTAGGGCGCCACAAGGGCGCCACAGCCACGCGGCAGCTACACCTGCGTATTGCTCTGACTAACTCATCTAATACGCGCTATCGCATTCGGACGGCCGTAGGCCGCCTAAAGAACGAGATGGCCACCCCCCTTACTGATTACTTGCGCGCTTGCGCGCTGACGTGGCCAACGGCAGGCGCGTGAAGGAGCGAAGGGGCGTAGCGAAGGGCTGGAGGTTTTGTGCGGTGTGTGTACGGCCCACAGCGACTGGAAGGCGCCTTACTGACGGAACGGCGGCAGTTTGAACGCGGCTTGTAAAAAAAAGCTCTCGGCTTGCCGAGGCATTCTAGGGCTACCGAAGGGAGCCCATGGTTTCTCTAGTTGTATACAGGGAAAGACCGACAGGGACTTATTACACGCTTAGGGGGACTTAATATTGAAGGGGTGCGACTTAAATTTTATCTCGACGCTGTGCCAGGACGGAATTGAAGGTGCCCGCAAGGGTAGACAGGGGAGATGGGCGCGCTAGCAGTCGATTTGAGCCAGCTTTAGCATCTAGGCGGGGGATACTGCGCGGGGATAGGTAAAAACCGCCTGCAGGCGCCCATAGCAAGGCGCCCGAGACATTCGGGGGATAGGAAGTGAGGGTTGTGGCGGTGGCGGTTAGCCGCCGAGTTTTCGTCGAACGAAGTCGTCGTAATTCAAGTAACCGTGCAGGGCCTGCAGCTTCAGCTGCTCTATGCCGCGCGGCGGACGGCCTAGGGCTGCGGTGATGCTGGCCAGCACCTTGGCCTCATGCTCTGCATGCTCTTGACGCAGCGCCGCTTCAACAGATTCACGGGCACCACTGATAACTGGCTGAAGGTTTTTGCCCTTCCCCTCGCCAAACAGAACACGTTTGACGTTGGCTGATTGAATGCCCTTGATCAGGACTTTGCGCTGCTCGACGTTCTCCACGCCAGCCTCGACAGCCCTCAACAGGAAGGCTCCAACACGCTGCGAGGCTTTCTTGCAGGCTTTTTCAACGCGCGACAGCGGCCAGCCTGCGATCACAGCCAAGAATTTTTTACTAAACTTCTTGATGGCAGTAAGCGCGCGCTTCCCGGCATCCTTTTCTTCGTACTGTTCAAAAACCTTGATGGCCCCGGCCTGCTTGAGGTCGCGCACTGTGCGCCAGAAGCGCGAGGTAGGAACTTCCTTAAACTGCCCTATGATGACTTTTCCTTCGTCGTCACGCGCTTTGACCTGACAAGTCATCGCGCAACGTCGGGCAATTTCTAAGAATGAAATGCTTACAAAGGCCCCGGAGTTCGTATAGTGCCCAACACGAAGCGATTTAAGATCTAGGTAGGTAAAAATCACAGAGAGTACAAGCGCATGCCCCTCGCGAGCTTCGCTGCGATTCTGCCGTGGCGTGCCATCTTGATTGATTTTCTTCGATAAGTGCGCCAACGGCCTCAAGGAATCAGCGTTGTGGAAGTAGTCTTGGATTCGCTTGATTCCTACCTCAATCAGTCGCGGCCACTTCCCACCTGCAGGCTGATGCAAGTCTAGGCGGTTTACTGCCAACATCTCCGGGTCGTGCCCACAACGGTTTCCAGTACCGAGGTTTTCCCCTGAGTACTTATAAGGCATCTGCCCCCACATGATGGAAGGCCGACCTGTGCAGGTCGTTACATCGGTCATCGACTCTATCCCCTGAGCAATAAACTTGCTTAGAAGAAGACCCGCGGATAAACTCTGACCTTGCTGCGGTCGCGTAGAGTTTTTTTCTCGCCGATCTCCAAAAAGCCTGGGGCGCCAACCCCGGGCTTTTTTCTTTTCTAAACCTTCGTAATCTCTTTTTCTTACTTCCGGCCTTGTGGCCTGTCGCAGGAATATAACACGCCGCCCGCCCCAACAACACTAAAA